>NZ_JBELQA010000027.1:0-510 GCF_046000495.1 Flavobacterium plantiphilum | reverse complement strand
GATTCTGAACGACAAGAACATCTATCCGGACGAGGCGACGCTTTCAAAACTGTTCGTGATCACGGCGCGCGATCCGGCGACGCAGCGGGTGATCAATCGGTTGTGGACGAAGGTGAAGACGGGGCGGTAACCGCCTCGTCAACTCTTTTCCTGCAAAACAACCCCATGCACAGTAGGGAGGCGTGCGAAACCAATGAATTACGAATTATCCGAAATACGATTGACGCGTCGGGCAATACAGGGGTATAGTGCCATCATCCGACCGGTGGCCCAGCGCGCCAAAGCACGGGCGCGAGGGTCGATCCGCCAGACGAACCGGCGATCACCGCAAGCTATCCGCGCTTGCCCCAAGGTGCAGGTCGACGGCCGGGCCAGTGATCGCGCAATCGCAAGGAAGCCAACTCAGCTTCGACTCTCTCCGGTCGTCACATAGCTTTCACGGATATTGTTGCATGGTGTTACTGCAATCTTAACGAACGTTGCTGGTTGACTAGGAATGCCATTTGCCTC
>NZ_JBELQA010000026.1:0-515 GCF_046000495.1 Flavobacterium plantiphilum | reverse complement strand
AGTAGTTACTTCATACCGTTATTCAATACTTTTAAACCAACTATTTTTAATCTTTTTTTTAACTCACTGAAAATACATCACTTGGATTTTAGGTTTTTTATAATTTGTAAGAATTTAGAGAGCTATCTTACCGTGCTTCAACAAGATTTACCATGAAGACACAGAGACCCACAGAGCATTTTTAACTCAAATACCAGTCTTTACTACATATTAATGAAGAACGTTTTTCTTGTAAACACTATTACCTAGCCCTAATAGCAGCGGAAATACTTGTAGCCTGCCGATAGCTATCAGGAAAGGAGGAAGTAACTACTGAAAGTTTTTAGTAACAAAAAATGTGAAATCAAACGAATTCGATTTCACATTTCTTATTTAAAATATATTTACTATTACCAGAACTTCACGTACAAAGCAGCGATAATTAATAAGGTGATAATGATTAATACTGTAGTTTGTGGTTTCACCTTAAACATTTCAGTATCCAGTTCGAATGCTTTTGGATTTACTTTTGGTCC
>NZ_JBELQA010000025.1:267-521 GCF_046000495.1 Flavobacterium plantiphilum | reverse complement strand
CTTCAAGACCGCGCTGGTCAGCCCCGTCCTGACCGCGCACCCGACCGAGGTCCGCCGCAAGAGCACGATGGACCGAGAGATGGAAGTTGCCAGCCTGCTGGACCGCCGCGAGCGCGTCGCGTTGACCGCGGACGAGGCCGCTGCCTCCGACGAGCAGCTGCGCCGCGAGGTGCTGACGCTGTGGCAGACCAATCTGCTCCGCCGCACCAAGCTGACCGTGCTCGACGAGGTCGCCAACGGCCTGTCGTTCTACG
>NZ_JBELQA010000025.1:0-257 GCF_046000495.1 Flavobacterium plantiphilum | reverse complement strand
GCGAGGTGCCGCGGCTCGTCAACACGCTGGAGGACCGGCTGGAGGAGGGCGGCAAGCAGGGGGCCTCCGAGCTCGCCTCGTTCCTGCGCATGGGGAGCTGGATCGGCGGCGACCGCGACGGCAATCCCTTCGTCACCGCCGATGTCATGCGCGGCACGCTGCGGCTGCAGTCGAGCCGGGTGATGCAGTTCTACCTGGAAGAGCTGCACGTGCTCGGCTCCGAGCTGTCGATCGCGGCACATCTGGCCGACATCTCC
>NZ_JBELQA010000024.1:0-538 GCF_046000495.1 Flavobacterium plantiphilum | reverse complement strand
CCCCGGCCCCGGATCGACGGCAGCCGGCCGTGACGCGGGCTCAAATGCGGCAGCGAGCGCAACAGGCCCGACGTATAGGGATGCAGCGGTCGCACCAGCGCCTCGTCGACGGTGGCATCCTCGATCACCTCGCCGGCATACATCGTGATCATCCGCGTGCAGGTCTCGGCGACGACGCCGAGATCGTGGGTGATCAGCATCAGCGCGGTCTTCGAGGTCTCGCTGATGTCACGCAGCAGTTCGAGGATCTGCGCCTGCACGGTGACGTCGAGCGCCGTGGTCGGCTCGTCCGCAATCAAGAGGTCCGGCTCGTTGGCGAGCGCCATCGCGATCATCACGCGCTGGCGCTGGCCGCCGGAGAATTCGTGCGGATAGCGGTAGCGGGTGTCCGGCTTCATCCCGACATCCTCGAGCGCCTTGACGACGCGCGCCTCACTCTCCTCGCGCGACAGCTTTGGCGGGTGCACCGAGAGACCCTCGGCGATGATGTCCGCGATCGACATGCGGGGGCTGAGCGAGCCGAACGGATCCTGGAACA
>NZ_JBELQA010000023.1:0-546 GCF_046000495.1 Flavobacterium plantiphilum | reverse complement strand
TCCAATTGTAATACTCTGTACGACCTAGTTCCTTCTAAATAATATATTTTACACGACGATAGAACCTCTTTATTGGAACGGTTCCAATAAAGAGGGAACAATCATGCCGGCATATCGCTCCAGAACGTCCACCCACGGCCGCAACATGGCCGGCGCCCGCGGCCTCTGGCGTGCGACGGGCATGAAGGATGCGGATTTCGGCAAGCCGATCATCGCGGTCGTCAATTCCTTCACCCAATTCGTCCCCGGCCACGTCCACCTCAAGGACCTCGGCCAGCTCGTCGCCCGCGAGATCGAGCAGGCCGGCGGCGTCGCCAAGGAATTCAACACCATCGCGGTCGATGACGGCATCGCGATGGGCCACAGTGGCATGCTTTACTCACTGCCGAGCCGCGAACTGATCGCCGACGCGGTCGAGTACATGGTCAACGCGCATTGCGCCGACGCGCTGGTGTGCATTTCCAACTGCGACAAGATCACGCCCGGCATGCTGATGGCCGCGCTGCGTCTCAACATCCCCGCCGTGTTCGTCTCGGGCGGCCCGAT
>NZ_JBELQA010000022.1:0-552 GCF_046000495.1 Flavobacterium plantiphilum | reverse complement strand
AGAGTCTCGTAGCTCAGCTGGTTAGAGTACTACACTGATAATGTAGGGGTCGGCAGTTCGAGTCTGCCCGGGACTACTTTTTAAGCTAAAAATTTAAAGATTGAAAGATTTTAAAATTAAAAGATTAAAAAGAACTGTAAAAAGCTTAAATAAAGGAAATTTTAGAGGTTGAGTAACCGTTTTAAGTACTGTTAACTGAAAACTGTTAACTGACAACTAAAAATTGGGGGATTAGCTCAGCTGGCTAGAGCGCCTGCCTTGCACGCAGGAGGTCAACGGTTCGACTCCGTTATTCTCCACTATCTTAAAGAAGATAGAATATAGAAAAAAGAATATAGACTAAGTCTATTCTCTATTATCTATGTTCTTTATTCTAAAAAAGAAAAAG
This sequence comes from Flavobacterium plantiphilum, assembly GCF_046000495.1. Lineage (NCBI taxonomy): Bacteria > Pseudomonadati > Bacteroidota > Flavobacteriia > Flavobacteriales > Flavobacteriaceae > Flavobacterium > Flavobacterium plantiphilum. Next base: position 164 of record NZ_JBELQA010000022.1, on the reverse strand, counting down.
TTCATTGACATATTGAGATAAGAAAATACAAAAAGTAGAAAGAACACAGTTTTATAGCTGTCAGCTAATTGCTGAAAGCTTAAAGCTAGTACAATAAGCAAAATAAGGGCGTATGGGGGATGCCTAGGCTCTCAGAGGCGATGAAAGGCGTGATAAGCTGCGAA
>NZ_JBELQA010000021.1:0-610 GCF_046000495.1 Flavobacterium plantiphilum | reverse complement strand
ATTAATACTGTAGTTTGTGGTTTCACCTTAAACATTTCAGTATCCAGTTCGAATGCTTTTGGATTTACTTTTGGTCCTGCAAAACTGATTCCAATCATCAATAACATTGTGAACATAAATGACAATCCCATACAAATGTGAAACGGAATTTCAAAACCTCCTTTACCATTTGGCCAGGCTGTATATAAGAATGTTTCGTTTCCAAACATCTCAGGCGCATATTCATTAAATAAAACAGATAACAGAAAACCGGCAATTACACCTACAATTGCAGCCGTACCTGTTGTTCTCTTCCAGAACATCCCTAAAAAGAACATCGCAAATACTCCCGGACTAATAAATCCGGTATATTTCTGGATATAAGTAAATCCACCTACTCCACCAATTCCTAAAACATCGTTCCATGTAAACATTACAGCAAGAACCATTGCTCCAAAAACTGCAATTCTTCCAATATTTACCTGTTGCCTTTCTCCTGCATTCTTTTGAATGTATTTCTTATGAACGTCTAAAGTATAAATTGTAGAGATACTATTAACTTTACCTGCTAATGAAGCAACAATTGCAGCTGTCAATGCTGCCACTGACAATCCTTTTAAACCTGTTGGCA
>NZ_JBELQA010000020.1:0-730 GCF_046000495.1 Flavobacterium plantiphilum | reverse complement strand
GTTGGTCTTGGAATAATCATTTTAAAATGTTCCGGTGCCTGTTCCATCAAAACATTGAATCCGGCAATAGCATCTTTACCTACTCCAAAATATTCTCCAACAGTTGTTAAAGCGATATAAGAAGTTACTAAACCTCCAATAATCAAAACAGCAACCTGAATAACATCGGTATAAGCCACAACTTTCATACCTCCTAAAGAGATAATCAAAGCAAAAACTGCTAATCCTAACATAATTATATGAAGGTAATCTCCTCCTGCCAGTCCGTTAATAGCAACGGCTCCTAAGTATAAAATAGAAGTTAAATTTACAAAAACATACAAGAACAACCAGAAAACAGCCATAATCAACGCCGTAGTTTCATTGTATCTGGTCTTTAAGAATTGCGGCATCGTGTAAATCTTGTTTTTCAGATAAACAGGAATAAACCAAATCGCAATGATAATTAAGGCAATTGCAGCAACCCATTCGTAGGCAGCAACAGCGATTCCTAAGAAGAAACCTTCTCCACTCATTCCGATAAATTGCTCGGCTGAAATATTAGAAGCAATTAACGAAGCTCCAATAGCCCACCATGTCAGAGTTCCTTCGGCTAAGAAATACGCCTTAGCATCGTGTTCGTTTTTTTCGCGTTTGCGGTAAACAATGTATCCGTAAATCGATACAATTAAAAAATAGATTATAAATACTGCATAATCTGCAAATTCGAGACTTGAGCTCATAAGAAATT